>NZ_RYDG01000024.1:0-1019 GCF_003970305.1 Flavobacterium sp. LB2P53 | reverse complement strand
CGAATTCGACCTTTAGTGCTTAAAAATCAAAAAGATGCAATATAAAATTCCTTAACTTAATGACATTGCGCTCGCGCGAGCTGGGAATTTAAGCTTAAACGGATTGAATGAAACAAGCGGTTTTAAAAAGATCTTCCTAACCCATCAGATGCTCTTAGGTTACACCAAAATTATATTGATGCTGGTAAAACTGAATTAGACCGCTAACTTAAAGTTTATTAATATGAAAAAATTAGCCTTTTTAATTATATTTTTTTGCTGTTCTCATAGTTATGCACAAGATATTGAGTATATCAAAAAACTTGATACTGTTTACGTAAAGTTTAAAAAATCTGTTAATCAGACGAAAGAGGGTTCGGCAGATTATCGTTTTTATACAATTACACTTGATAAAAGTCAAGACGAAGGTTCTTTATATTTTACTAAACCTGATTTTAAAGATAATTCAACAGAGACGGCCAAAAAATATTCGCCTAGATTCGAAAAGAAATCTTTTCTGAAGAAGCATAAAAACAATATTGTTGGAATAGATTTTTTTCAAAAATACGGTATAAAAAAAAGCAGATACGATGCTTTTTCTGTAAATAGTGTAATTTACATCATCGATTGTGATGAACGAAAAAAAGACAAAATTTCTTTGTATAGAGTTTCAATGTCGAGTTCTTATCGTATGGGAGAATAAGTATTAAAGCAGTTTTAGAGTATTTCTAAAGCTGCCTTTTTTATAAATTATGCTTGACCGCTCGGATATATAAAAAAACATAAGTGTAATTCCCTTTCAAATCTTATAAAAAAACCCACGCTGCCGGGAGTTTCCCCGCTGCTGGAGCGAGCGTCCCGATCTTGATGCCTGCTGTAGATTAATATAATTTTGGTTTGTGGTAGTGTTTTAAAATTAAAGTATGTGACAATATAGATTGTGTTCACGAGCGGGACGCTCGCGCACAATGTCATTAAGTTAAGGTTTTATTGTTTTGATTTACAGCTATTTATTGTATTTAAAATTAGGTTTTTTATAG
>NZ_RYDG01000023.1:0-1261 GCF_003970305.1 Flavobacterium sp. LB2P53 | reverse complement strand
TGGACATGCTAACTTAGCCATCACATTAAGTTAAGAAATAATCTTAATTTTAGCCTATGAAACAAGTCCGCAAAATTTATGATAAAGCTTTTAAAGAAAAAGCCGTTCAATTGAGTTATGATAGAACAAATGTATCAGAACTCGCCAGAGAATTGGGAGTCACAGCACCACAGTTGTATAAATGGCGTAAAGAGTTTGAGGAATTTGGAGAAGGAAGTTTTCCTGGGAAAGGAAATTTAAAACTCACTCCCGAGCAAGAAAAAATCCACGAACTGGAGAAAAGACTCAAAGATGCCGAGTTAGAACGTGATATATTAAAAAAAGCAATCGGCATTTTTTCCAAGAGCGGTCGATGATTTATAGTTTCATAAAAAGCAATGAACAACTATTCCCGATTGAAAAAATGTGCAAAGTTCTACAAGTGAGCAGCGGAAGTTATTACCGATGGAAAAAACAAGCAATCACAGCAAGACAACAACTAAAAATTACCATAAAAGAACAGATAACATTGATTTATTTTGCAGCCAAGCAAAGATATGGAAGTCCTAGAATAACATTAGAACTTCTGAGTATTGGTTATAAAATTTCAAGAATTACTGTAGCAAAATATATGAAACAGTTAGGCTTGCGAAGTAAATTAAGCAAGAAATTCAAAGTGACGACCAACTCAAATCATAATTACTTAATCGTCGAAAATATATTAAATAGGGAGTTTGTTGTCAAAATGCCTTCAAAAGTTTGGGTTTCTGATATCACCTATATTCAAACTAAAGAGGGATTTGTATACCTGACAACTATTATGGATTTATACGACCGAAAAATTATAGGTTGGAGTTTGAGCGATGGAATGAGTACAGATGAAACTACGCTTGGAGCTTGGAAAATGGCCGTTAAAAACCGAAATATTGAGGAAGGTTTGATTTTTCATTCCGACAGAGGTGTTCAATATGCTAGCAAAAAGTTTGTAAATGTTCTTGATTCCTATAAAAAAATAACCCGCAGTATGAGTCGCAAAGGAAATTGTTGGGATAATGCAGTAGCGGAAAGCTTTTTTAAATCCTTGAAAACGGAATTGATTTATGGAAACAAACTGATTTCAAAAGAACAAATGAAACTGGAAATCTTTGAATACATTGAAATTTGGTACAACAGAAAAAGGAGACATTCTGCTTTAAATTATGCAACTATTGAAGAATTTAACAATCAAATTAATTACAAAAATGTAGCTTAACTTAATGTGCAGTTTTTATTTGCATATCCA
>NZ_RYDG01000022.1:0-1461 GCF_003970305.1 Flavobacterium sp. LB2P53 | reverse complement strand
CAATGTCATTAAGTTAAGGAATTTTATATTGCATCTTTTTGATTTTTAAGCACTAAAGGTCGAATTCGATTTCTATACTTGCCTACTTCCCGTTTATTATTCCTGCTTAACCGAATTGGAATTGTGTTTTGAAGAAACAGATTTTCTAATTCCTTGAATACTTCTTCCAAAGAAGCTTCTTTAAAAAGTAAATCTAGAATTCTGTTTTTCAAAAAACCATAAGATAAATTCGTGTTTATTTTATAATCTAGTTTCGTAGTTCTATTCTTTATGCTTAATTCTTCTTCTAAATCATTTACAATTACCGATTGCAAATTGCTAATAAATATTGCACAAAAAAAATCTTGTTGAATACTCATTAAAGAATAACCTGTAAAATATTCTACTTTCAATTTGTTTTTTAGCTCATCGTAAAACGTCTCAATTCCCCATCTTAAAAAGTATAATTCTTTGAATATACTTGTTGGATAAATTTGACTATCTAGCAATGATGTCATCAAAATTTCTATTTCTCCATTGGGTAAATCAACTCTGACTAAACGTACTTTTAAACCCGTGGTTTTGTCATAGTCTTTTCCTGCAAAAACGTGTTTTTCTTGCGGAAAAATATCAACAATTAAAGTTCTTTTTTTACTTACTATAAACGAACTTACTATCTTACTGTGTTTTTTTTGTACCCTTATTAAATAATCAATTCCAGCCTTAATATGTTCGTATTTAAAATCATAAGAAGGATATCCTCTATCATAAACAATCAAATCCTTCTGCCTCCAATGTGTTTTATGTTTTAAAGCTAACTCTCGTTCTCCAATTTTTATATTTTCTAAAACTGAATTCAGAACCAGCTTATTTAATACATCATATAATACGGACGACATCCCTTGAACTATTGATGTATTGGTCTGGTTTTTTGATTCGCCAAAAACCGATTTTAATTCTTGTGTAATAGGCAAAGTTATCTTTGAACCATCAACAGCTAAAATTCTAAAACCATTAAATAACTTAATATTACGATTACTTTTTATGTAATAATTATCTGTGATAATTGATGATAAATAATTAAAAACCTCTGGTTTTATTTTTTTTCTCTTTTGAACAAAGGCACTAGAGGTGAAATTTTGAACTTTCTGACAATCTAATTTTGAGTTGAGATGTTGTAGAAAATTATCAATTTCAATTACCATACTTTTCTTTAATAAATTCAGCATAAAAAGCAATACCCGGCCAAAAGGCTGCTTACGATTTCTGGTAAAATCTTGTTCCTTCATCCTATAATCTAATATTATTTCTTTGCTAAAAATTACTTCTCTCAATTGTTTAATGATTAAGATTGAGATCTTCGACATATGTTAAACTGTTATATTACAGCTTAAATATAAGAAATATACTATAAAAAACCTAATTTTAAATACAATAAATAGCTGTAAATCAAAACAATAAAACCTTAACTTAATGACATTG
>NZ_RYDG01000021.1:0-1804 GCF_003970305.1 Flavobacterium sp. LB2P53 | reverse complement strand
TACATTAGTGGGTTGTTCAACACATACGCATAGCGGTTGTAGTTTTGGGTATTCTCCGGTTGCTGGATAAAATTATCTGGCATTAAAAAAGAACGTAAAACAGGATCATATAAACGACCGTTCATGTGTATCAATCCAACTTCTGCTAAATGCTCGTGGCTGGTGTAGCCTCTGTCCATCATCATTAGTCGCGCGCTAGTACCATCTGTTGGTAAAGCTATAGCTACTCCATTTTGTTGCAATTTAGCTAAATTTCCCCAAGCATCAAAATGACGGCGTTCTATTGCCACCCAACGCCAATTTGTATTCTACCTAAAACAAAAAACTACAACTTATTTAAGGATGTAGTTTAATTTTGTTTTGTCTGATAGCGCTTCTGGGCACGAGCCAGAGGCATCGCGCTAGCCTTTCTATTAATTTCTGCTTGGACTAGCAGGGGCAAGTATTGACAAAGCACAATATAGCCGTATTGAAAATGGAAAAACTGACCCTTCTGTTGCAACTCTAGAACGCATTGCAAATGCTATGGGCGTTTCTTTATCTGATTTATTTGCTTCTACCGAAGAACTCAAAGAAATAAACTCTTTTGATAAGTCGATTATGGAAAAAGTATCGCTTATGGAAAGTTTAAACGAAGAAGAAAAACAAACTATTTATATTATGCTTGATGCCTTTATTGGTAAAAGAAAACTCAAAGACGCTCTTCAAAATGTGCTTTACGATGTAAAATAAGAAAACCCAGCATTCGCTGGGTTTTCTTATTTTATCTGCTTTTCTTTGAACTACTTTTTGTTTTTGAGGAGTTTTTTTGTCTCATTATTATAAAGCTCTTTAGCAACAGTTATTTCTTTTGCATTGATAAAATCATCTATACTGACGTATATAAAACCATTATCATCATTTATATTTAAATTCTTTTTGTCAGCACATTCTACACTTTTTTTACCATCTATTAGATAAAGTAATGTTCCGTCATTAAAATTTTTAATCGCAAGTTCCGTTAATCTTTTGTAAATTACTTTATTTATTTCTTCATAGCTAATACTTCTAAAACAGGATTTTATTGAACATAAATCTTCTACTTGAAAATTAGGATATGCTTCTATTTTCTCAAGATGAGCTAAATCATTATGACAAAATGTGTAATATTTTTTTTGAATATCTCCCATTTGATTTTGACTAAACAAAACATTTGATGCCAGTAATAAAATAATAACTATCTTTTTCATATTCCTTAGTTTTATTTGGTTAGACTTAAAAAATGATTGTACATCTGACTATTAAAATAAGGAGAACCCATACTTTGTTCCCATCCATATGCTTTAACCTCTGAATGAGCATTATTATTATATTTATTAAGCCAACCAGCATAACTACCACTAACATAATCTGCAACGTGATTTAATTCGTGACCTGCAACACTTGCAGCGTGTCTAACGCTATTTAAAGCTAATTTTTTTATATAAATCAAGCCTTTTGAAACAACTTTATAATTACCTTGACTTCCAGTTATAGTTTTTTGAGCTTGACCATAAATATTATCTTTTCCACCTATGACATCTTGTATTTCAAAACTTGGGCAATTTGCAGACTCATATAAATCAGGAAATATTTTAGCCATATTAGTAGTAAGTTCTTCATTCGTCCATCGTGCAACATCATCTGGATCAAAACCAGCTTTAGTAATTGCTTTATCTAACATAGACCTTTCTTGCATTTTATGCATCGCATGATTGAGTCCACTAACCACTAAACCCGTAACTGCGCCTTGCCAAAAGTTTCCTCCAGTTAATGCTGCACCAGC
>NZ_RYDG01000020.1:0-3845 GCF_003970305.1 Flavobacterium sp. LB2P53 | reverse complement strand
TGTCGTCGCCTTTCTTTATTTGAACCCCAGTCTGAAAAGACTGGGGTTCTTTTGTTTATAGATACCACGTGTTCGCCCTGCGGGCTGGTTCGTCGCCTTTCTTTGAAAACCCCTATTCCGATAGGAATAGGGGTTTTTTGCTGCAACAAGAGATAGTGACGGGAATCTTAAAAAAGATGAAAATGCAGATTCAATTACTGTTGAGAAAGGTATTTTAGATACTATTGAAAATACGCAATTTACTAATTCATTAACAGGAGACAGAACAGATGTTCATTTGGTTGATGCTAGTAAGATGACGAATTCTAATGGAGTTATTTGAATTTGTATCAAATAATTCCATTAATGAATTTTCATTAACTAAATTTGAAAATGGAGCAAATATTATTTGTACAAGTTTTAAAGAAAGCTCAGAACTTAGTTTAAATATTAGTGCGTCGAGGAATAGTAGTAACATAAATTCGTATGAGCACTCTCATCCTATGGATTTTGATGGTCTTTATCCTTCTCCAGCTGATATTCAAACAGCAGGTAAGTTTAAGGCAGATGCCAATTTAAGAATTTATGCTCCTCTTCTTAAGCAATATAAAAATTATGACACAAATTCTCCAAGTTTTGAACTAAAAGAAGTGGTAATTCCAGCAAGAAAATCAAAAAAGTAAATTAAAAAATAATAAACATCATGAAGTTATTAAATATATTATGTCTGTTTTTCGCATTTAACAATTTTTGTTATTCACAAAGCGAAGCATCAGAAAAAATTCATACATCTGGAATTATCTTTTTAAATGATTCACATCTGAAATCTACAATAAAAGGAATCATGAAAAAAGACAGCCTTTGCCAAACAAAAAGTGTTCAGTGGAGCATTGAGATTATGAAAAATGATATGATATTAATCACCAAATATAGCCTTGAAAATTTTATAGCTTCAAAAGGAATTAAAAACATTTATACAACTATAATAGATGACAAATTTTTATTTCTTTCCAATAAAGAAAATATTGATGGCGTTTTTATTAAATCAGGATATTCTGTTGATTTAGCTTCTTTTATAGACAAAGGAAATTTTTCTACTATTGATTATTCTTTTTGGGTTATCCAGAAGAAAGATGGTAAAAAATATAAAATAATTAAAGAAAAAAAATATGCTTGCAATAATTAAGTGAACATTGATATAACAAAGGACAAAAACAACCTTCGGGCTGACCAAAATCAAAAAAGCCATTCTATAACGGAGTGGTTTTTACTTTTTATAGCTAATGTTAAGCAAATATCGGTACCTGCTCCGCAAAGTGTTCCTCGCTAATGCTGCGCAAACGTCTCTGACTTTGCGCCCACAACAACGAGTATTTACAATGATAGAAACATAAAGCCACTCAAGAAGAGTGGTTTTCTAATAAAAGACCATACCTCAGCTGCTGACACAAGTATAGATTATACTTAGACAGCAATGGCAACATGATAACCGATACCAACAAGAACATTGGCGCCATAACTTACAACTATCTAAATTTACCCACGAAAGTTACCATAGCAGGGCAAAACATTAATTATGTCTATGATGCTACAGGGGTAAAACAGAAAAAAATAGTTAACGGTATCACTACCGATTATGCAGAAGGATTCATTTATGAAGATGGAAATATGAAATTCTTCTCTCAACCTGAAGGGTACGTAGCCAATAATGGAGGAACTTTTTCATATATTTACCAGTATAAAGATCATTTAGGAAACATAAGATTGAGTTACAATGATGTTAGCACCACAAATACTCCATCGTTGAAAATTGTAGAAGAAAATAACTATTATCCTTTCGGTCTTAAGCATAAAGGGTATAATAATGTGGTAAATGGGCCTGAACACAAGTATAAGTATAACGGAAAAGAGCTCCAAGACGAACTATCGCTGAACTTCTACGACTATGGAGCTAGAAATTATGACCCTGCTTTAGGACGTTGGATGAACATTGACCCGTTGGCGGAAGTTTCTAGAAGATGGTCGCCTTATGTCTATGCTTATAATAATCCAATATATTTTATTGACCCAGATGGAATGTTTGCAACATTTGGAGTAAATTCCAATGGAGATATTAATAAAATTGATGATAAGAAGTATTATGATAAAAACGGAAAAGAGGTAGATAAACTTATTGCTGTCGATGATAAAGGTGCAATAACAGGAACCAATAGTGCTGGAGATTTAAATGATAAAATAGTGTCGAAGTTAAAAAAGGATTGTTAGACAACATAAAAAAAGGCACTGATGCTAGGGGTGTTAAATATGATTTTATTAAAACTGATAATAACACTAAATCAAAAGACTTATTTGAATTTTTGGCTATTAATACAGATGTTGAATGGGGCAAAGTTGATGTTGATAATAAAAGTTGGATTTCGAAAGAGACAGAGCCTAATGATATAAGAGAGTCAGGAAGTGCAGATATTTTGGGTAAAAGATTATATGAGGGCATAGGAAAATCTTACACACACACTCATAGTCATACAATTAAAAGATTTCCTGGTTATGTAGGACCTTCTGGGTTCAACAAAAATTCACCAACATATGGAGAAGGAGATAATTTATTGCCACAATGGAAAGAGGATTATTATCATTCAAAAAATGTAAAATTTAAAGTTTATGAAACTACTACACAGAAATACATCGATTACAACAGTAAAGGGATTATTAAGAAGTAAAACAGCTCTTTTGTGCTTCATAAGTGTTTTTTTTTATAATTGCAAAGCTCAGGAATTTACAAATGAAAATTTAAAGCATTTACAATCCACTCACCAAATTAAAAACGGATTAATAAATGATTTATTAACTAGATTAGATAATAAAAAAGGCCTTTTTAATAGTAAAGCAGATTGTGTTTATTTGAAATTTAAAAAGAAAAGTGAAAATTATTTTATAATTTATGCAAGTTATCTAACATTTTATGACTGCAAAATTCTTGACTATAATAGTAAGGATAAACTTAAAGGGTATATTAATTATAATGATAAAACAATTTTTCTCTATAGAGATATAGATAGTATGTTTTTTATTAAAAACAACCTTAAGGTTGAAAATGTGATGAAATCATCTTATAAAGTTGATAAACTTCATCCTCCAGTAGTTATTGATATTAATTATTTAGAGTTTTTCATAAAAGATGATGTTTTAATGGAAAAATGACCCAGCTGGTCCGAGCGGAAATAATCGCAACGGCTAGCGCGATGCCTCTGGCTCGTGCCCACAAAGAAAATCAATAACAAAAGCCACTTCATTACGGAGTGGCTTTTGGTTTTTAAACCCCGCTCCGCAAAGTGTGCCTCGATAATGCTGCGCAATAGTCTCTGACTTTGCTCTGCTGCGCAAAGTGTTCCTCGCTAATGCTGCGCAAACGTCTCTGACTTTGCGCCCGCTACAACAAGGATTTACAATAATAAGAACAGAAAGCCACCTGAAAAGAGTGCTTTTTTGTTTTTTACAAACTAGAAACAAAGCTTGCTGCGCAAAGTGTTCCTCGCTAATGCTGCGCAAACGTCTCTGACTTTGCGCCCACAACAACGAGTATTTACAATGATAGAAACATAAAGCCACTCAAGAAGAGTGGTTTTCTAATAAAAGACCATACCCCAGCTGCTGACACAAGTATAAATTATACTTAGACAGCAATGGCAACATGATAACCGATACCAACAAGAACATTGGCGCCATCGCTTACAACTATCTAAATTTACCCACGCAAGCAACCATAGAAGGGCCCAGCTGGCGCGAGCACAATGTCATTAAGTTAAGGAATTTTATATTGCATCTTTTTGATTTTTAAGCACTAAAGGTCGAATTCGATTTCTATA